>NZ_VWXF01000029.1:0-859 GCF_011752615.1 Candidatus Pantoea multigeneris | reverse complement strand
GCACGCCAGCAGCAGATGCGCTACAGCCCGGCCGGTCGCCTGCTTGAGCGTTCGACGTCGCAGGCGCAGTGGCAGCACGACTACGACAGCTGCGGGCGGCTGGTGCGCCTGACCCGCACCCCGACGGAACTGGGCCGCGCGGCGGGTATCACCGCCGACGTGGTGAGCCTGCGCTACGACGCCGACGACAACCCGCTGGCCGAAACCGGCGGGCACGGCGAGGTGCAGTACGCCTGGGACGCGCTGGATAACCTGACGCAGCTGACCCTGCCGCAGGGCGACAGCCTGCGCTGGCTGCACTACGGCTCGGGCCACGTCAGCGCGGTGAAGTTTAACCAGCAGACGGTGAGCGAATTTACCCGCGACCGGATGCACCGCGAGCTGAGCCGCACCCAGGGCGCGCTGACCCAGTGCCGCGCCTGGGACGTGATGGGCCGCCGGTGCTGGCAGGCCAGCGACGTCGCCGGAGAGGCCGACCCGGCCCCGGAGAGCGCGCGCTACTGGCGCACCTTCCGCTACAGCCTGCGCGGGGAAATCAGCGGCAACGATGACGCCTGGCGCGGCAGCACCCGCTACCAGTACGACACCGCGGGCCGCATGACCAGCGTTATCCCGCACCCGCATACGCGGCCCCAGACCAGCCTGCGCTATGACGGGGCGGATAACCTGCTCGACGAAACCCCGGTGAGGCTGAGCAGCAAGGACGACGCCCCGCTGCACCACGTCACCGGTAACCGCCTGCGCCACTGGCAGCGCCTGTTTAACCGCTATGACCCGTGGGGCAACCTTATCAGCCGCCGCTGCGGCTGGCTGGAGCAGCACTACGAATACGATGACGACAACCGCCTGATACGCGCCC
>NZ_VWXF01000028.1:0-859 GCF_011752615.1 Candidatus Pantoea multigeneris | reverse complement strand
GGGCGCGTATCAGGCGGTTGTCGTCATCGTATTCGTAGTGCTGCTCCAGCCAGCCGCAGCGGCGGCTGATAAGGTTGCCCCACGGGTCATAGCGGTTAAACAGGCGCTGCCAGTGGCGCAGGCGGTTGCCGGTGACGTGGTGCAGCGGGGCATCGTCCTTGCTGCTCAGCCTCACCGGGGTCTCGTCGAGCAGGTTATCCGCCCCGTCATAGCGAAGGTGGGTCTGGGGCCGCGTATGCGGGTGGGGGATTACGCTGGTCATGCGGCCCGCGGTGTCGTACTGGTAGCGGGTGCTGCCGCGCCAGGCGTCATCGTTGCCGCTGATTTCCCCGCGCAGGCTGTAGCGGAAGGTGCGCCAGTAGCGCGCGCTTTCCGGGGCCGGGTCGGTCTCTCCGGCGACGTCGCTGGCCTGCCAGCTTCGGCGGCCCATCACGTCCCAGGCGCGGTGCTGGGTCAGCGCGCCCTGGGTGCGGCTCAGCTCGCGGTGCATCCGGTCGCGGGTAAACTCACTCACCGTCTTCTGGTTAAACTTCACCGCGCTGACGTGGCCCGAGCCGTAGTGCAGCCAGCGCAGGGTGTCGCCCTGCGGCAGGGTCAGCTGCGTCAGGTTATCCAGCGCGTCCCAGGCGTACTGCACCTCGCCGTGCCCGCCGGTTTCGGCCAGCGGGTTGTCGTCGGCGTCATAGCGCAGGCTCACCACGTCGGCGGTGATACCCGCCGCAAGGCCCAGCGCCGTCGGGGTGCGGGTCAGGCGCACCAGCCGCCCGCAGCTGTCGTAGTCGTGCTGCCACTGCGCCTGCGACGTCGAACGCTCAAGCAGGCGACCGGCCGGGCTGTAGCGCATCTGCTGCTGGCGTGC
>NZ_VWXF01000027.1:0-929 GCF_011752615.1 Candidatus Pantoea multigeneris | reverse complement strand
GCACACGTTGACTGCCCAGGCCACGCCGACTATGTGAAAAACATGATCACCGGTGCTGCGCAGATGGACGGCGCGATCCTGGTTGTTGCTGCAACTGATGGCCCAATGCCACAGACTCGTGAGCACATCCTGCTGGGTCGTCAGGTTGGCGTTCCTTACATCATCGTGTTCCTGAACAAGTGCGACATGGTTGATGATGAAGAGCTGCTGGAGCTGGTTGAGATGGAAGTACGTGACCTGCTGTCACAGTACGAATTCCCAGGCGACGACACTCCAATCGTTCACGGTTCAGCGCTGAAAGCACTGGAAGGTGACGCAGAGTGGGAAGCTAAAATCATCGAGCTGGCTGGCCACCTGGATGAGTACATCCCGGACCCAGTACGTGCAATCGACCTGCCGTTCCTGCTGCCAATCGAAGACGTATTCTCAATCTCAGGCCGTGGTACTGTTGTAACCGGTCGTGTTGAGCGCGGTATCGTTAAAGTAGGCGACGAAGTTGAAATCGTTGGTATCAAGGACACTGCTAAGTCTACTTGTACCGGTGTTGAAATGTTCCGTAAGCTGCTGGACCAGGGTCAGGCAGGCGAGAACTGTGGTGTTCTGCTGCGTGGTATCAAGCGTGAAGACATCCAGCGTGGCCAGGTACTGGCTAAGCCGGGTTCAATCAAGCCACACACCAAGTTCGAGTCAGAAGTTTACGTTCTGTCTAAAGACGAAGGCGGCCGTCATACTCCGTTCTTCAAAGGCTACCGTCCACAGTTCTACTTCCGTACAACTGACGTAACTGGTTCAGTAGAACTGCCAGAAGGCGTTGAGATGGTAATGCCAGGCGACAACATCAAAATGGTTGTTACCTTGATCCACCCAATCGCGATGGACCAGGGTCTGCGCTTCGCAATCCGCGAAGGCGGCCGTACCGTTGGTGCAGG
>NZ_VWXF01000026.1:0-1070 GCF_011752615.1 Candidatus Pantoea multigeneris | reverse complement strand
TCGTAGTCGGTGTGCCTGCCGTCCGGCAGGATTTCCCGCAGCAGCCAGCCGCGCGGGTGCCACTCGTAGCGCGTCTCGCTGCCCGAGCAGTCGGTGTCGCTGGTCAGCAGGCCCCGGTCGTCATATTTCCGGCGGCTGACGTTCCCCAGCGCGTCCGTCACGCTGATGACCTGCCCGAAGTTGTTGCGCGCGTAGCGCGTCGCCTGGCCCAGCGCGTCCACTTCCCGTACCAGGTGGTGCCGGGAGTCGTAGAAGAAGTGCGTGGTCCCGCCGTCCGGCTCCGTCACCTTCACCGGCAGCGCGCGCTGCGCCAGCCAGGTCACCGCCCGGCGGCGGCCGTCGGCGTCGGTGTGTACCGCCCGGTTGCCCGCCGCGTCATACTCAAAGTGCTCCTCGTGGCCCGACGGGTCGCTGCGCCACAGCAGCTGCTCGTCCTCGTTCCAGCCGTACTGCCACCAGCCGCCGCGCTCGTCCTTAAAGGCGGTAATCAGCCCCCGTTCGTCCCAGTGGTGTTCGCGCTGATACCCCTCCCGCGTGGTCACGTACGTAATGCGCGCCGCCAGGTCATAGCGGATGTCGCAGCCGTCGCCCCGGCTGTCGTGCTGGGCCACCACCCGCCAGTGGTCGTGCAGCGCCCAGACGTAGTCGCTGCGCAGCCCGCCCGGCAGGCGGTGCCACGCCAGCAAATGTTCCTCGTGCCAGCCAAAGGCGCGCGTCTCCACCCCGCTGGCGTCGGTGACGCCGACCAGCCGTCCGGCGCCGTCGTAGCCCCAGCGCATCAGCAGCCAGCGCTCGCCGTCCCGGTGCTGCCAGGCCTCCGTCAGCCGGTCCGGGAAACGGGTGTCGCCGTAGTGCAGCTGCACCTCCAGCGCATCCCCCTCGTCGCGCACCGCCACCAGGCGACCCTGCGCGTCCCACTCGGACTCCAGGGCGTTGGCGTACTCGTCGCTGAGCGTCGCCAGCCGCAGGCGCTGCGGCTCGCCCGGCGTGGCGCGGAACAGCCGCCAGGCCGCCCCGTCGTCGTCGGCAATCAGCACGTCGCCCTGCGGGTTGCGGCGGATAATCAGCCC
>NZ_VWXF01000025.1:0-1182 GCF_011752615.1 Candidatus Pantoea multigeneris | reverse complement strand
GGCAACCTCACGTCGTCCAGAGAGGCTGTAATCACCGCGAGGCTTGAGCGTGTGCCCGTCGTCAGGGTGACTTCATACAGGCCGTTGCCTTTCTCCGTGATAGCACCCAACGAGGCAGACTTCGTCGCGCCTGGAGATGCTGTCACCTGGGCTGTACCGGCCTTGCCTGTCTCTGGCAGTGCACCTTCACGCACGGCAACTTTCAGTCTCTCCTGCACGCCTGTCATCGGTAAATTATCCGCATCCATCACGTAGATACCAATTCGGGTGGTGGATTTTCCGTCTGCCACCAGGCTATCGTCGTCGGCCTTGACTCTGCTGTTCACAGCACTTACGTCAGTACGCCCGACCGTGACAGTGGTGGTGGCCGTCGCCGACCGGTTACCATGCTGGTCAACCGCCACGCCACTCAGCGTATAATTATTACCTCCACCCAGGTTGAACGGGGGCAGCGTCAGGGTATATTGACCATTGCCTTGATAATCGATGCGCCCTCCTGCCGAGACGATAGCGGCATCATTCCAGATAATCTCCTGCAGGGCGTACTTACTGTCCAGTTGGTAATCAATCGGTTTGACCGCCGTACCCGCACCGTCAATTGCCAACAGTCTGAGCTTCACCAGTTCCTGTTTGCGGTACTCCAGCACGATGTTGTTGTTACGGTTCACCAGATCCATGCCGTTGCCTGCCAGCGTCGCGCCCAGGCTTACCTGATCCGGGTCCAGCTGCGATTCCAGCGAGCGGCCAAACTGCCAGTTCATCTGCAGACCAAACTGGCTCTCGTTCTGGTTGCCCCCCGCTTTGTGATCTGCAGACAGGGAGAACATGGGCACGGGCGTCCAGCTCAGGCCCGCGGTCACCGCCATCGGATTTTTTTGCCGCTTATCCTTGCCGAACAACGCCACTTCGCTGCCATAGTACTGTTCGTACATCAGGCGGGCGCTCAACGAAGGGTAGTCCGCCAGCCAGCCTTCGGCCCGCAGGTCAAACCCGTTGGCAGGCCGGGCCTGATAGTCGGTCACATTGTCGGCGTTTTTCCAGTCCGAAATGCGCACGTAGCCGTTAGCGCTGAGCTTAAGGTAGTCACGCCAGGTCTCCAGCCCAATACCAAAACGCTTGTGACCCTGGCTGAAGTTCTCGTCATAAAAGGCGTTATAGCCGACCATCCAGTCATCAATAAAG
>NZ_VWXF01000023.1:0-3071 GCF_011752615.1 Candidatus Pantoea multigeneris | reverse complement strand
TTGCTCTTTAACAATCCGGAACAAGCTGAAAATTGAAACGACACGTCGTATTCATTCTCCGTAATAAGAATGAAGCTATCGATGTGTTCGAGTCTCTCAAATGCTTGCAGCTTGCATGCGTTGTAAAACGCCTGTGGGTTGTGAGGTTAAGCGACTAAGCGTACACGGTGGATGCCCTGGCAGTCAGAGGCGATGAAGGACGTGCTAATCTGCGTAAAGCGTCGGTAAGGTGATATGAACCGCTATAGCCGACGATGTCCGAATGGGGAAACCCGGTGCACTCTGTGCATCATCGTTAACTGAATACATAGGTTAACGAGGCGAACCTGGGGAACTGAAACATCTAAGTACCCAGAGGAAAAGAAATCAACCGAGATTCCCCCAGTAGCGGCGAGCGAACGGGGAGCAGCCCAGAGTCTGAATCAGTTTGTGTGTCAGTGGAACGGTCTGGAATGGCCGACGGTACAGGGTGACAGTCCCGTACACGAAGATGCACTTGCTGTGAACTCGAAGAGTAGGGCGGGACACGTGGTATCCTGTCTGAATATGGGGGGACCATCCTCCAAGGCTAAATACTCCTGACTGACCGATAGTGAACCAGTACCGTGAGGGAAAGGCGAAAAGAACCCCGGCGAGGGGAGTGAAACAGAACCTGAAACCGTGTACGTACAAGCAGTGGGAGCCTACTTGTTAGGTGACTGCGTACCTTTTGTATAATGGGTCAGCGACTTATATTCTGTAGCAAGGTTAACCGTATAGGGGAGCCGCAGGGAAACCGAGTCTTAACTGGGCGTTAAGTTGCAGGGTATAGACCCGAAACCCGGTGATCTAGCCATGGGCAGGTTGAAGGTTGGGTAACACTAACTGGAGGACCGAACCGACTAATGTTGAAAAATTAGCGGATGACTTGTGGCTGGGGGTGAAAGGCCAATCAAACCGGGAGATAGCTGGTTCTCCCCGAAAGCTATTTAGGTAGCGCCTCGTGAACTCATCTTCGGGGGTAGAGCACTGTTTCGGCTAGGGGGCCATCCCGGCTTACCAACCCGATGCAAACTCCGAATACCGAAGAATGTTATCACGGGAGACACACGGCGGGTGCTAACGTCCGTCGTGAAGAGGGAAACAACCCAGACCGCCAGCTAAGGTCCCAAAGTCATGGTTAAGTGGGAAACGATGTGGGAAGGCACAGACAGCCAGGATGTTGGCTTAGAAGCAGCCATCATTTAAAGAAAGCGTAATAGCTCACTGGTCGAGTCGGCCTGCGCGGAAGATGTAACGGGGCTAAACCATGCACCGAAGCTGCGGCAGCGACACTATGTGTTGTTGGGTAGGGGAGCGTTCTGTAAGCCTGTGAAGGTGTGCTGTGAGGCATGCTGGAGGTATCAGAAGTGCGAATGCTGACATAAGTAACGATAAAGCGGGTGAAAAGCCCGCTCGCCGGAAGACCAAGGGTTCCTGTTCAACGTTAATCGGAGCAGGGTGAGTCGACCCCTAAGGCGAGGCTGAAAAGCGTAGTCGATGGGAAGCAGGTTAATATTCCTGCACTTGGTGTTACTGCGAAGGGGGGACGGAGAAGGCTAGGTTATCCGGGCGACGGTTGTCCCGGTTTAAGCATGTAGGCGGAGAGTTTAGGTAAATCCGGACTCTTTTTAACGCTGAGGTGTGATGACGAGTCACTACGGTGATGAAGTAACTGATGCCCTGCTTCCAGGAAAAGCCTCTAAGCTCCAGGTAACACGAAATCGTACCCCAAACCGACACAGGTGGTCAGGTAGAGAATACCAAGGCGCTTGAGAGAACTCGGGTGAAGGAACTAGGCAAAATGGTGCCGTAACTTCGGGAGAAGGCACGCTGTCGGTAGGTGAAGTCCCTTGCGGATGGAGCTGAAGGCAGTCGAAGATACCAGCTGGCTGCAACTGTTTATTAAAAACACAGCACTGTGCAAACACGAAAGTGGACGTATACGGTGTGACGCCTGCCCGGTGCCGGAAGGTTAATTGATGGGGTTATCCGCAAGGAGAAGCTCTTGATCGAAGCCCCGGTAAACGGCGGCCGTAACTATAACGGTCCTAAGGTAGCGAAATTCCTTGTCGGGTAAGTTCCGACCTGCACGAATGGCGTAATGATGGCCAGGCTGTCTCCACCCGAGACTCAGTGAAATTGAAATCGCTGTGAAGATGCAGTGTACCCGCGGCAAGACGGAAAGACCCCGTGAACCTTTACTATAGCTTGACACTGAACATTGAGCCTTGATGTGTAGGATAGGTGGGAGGCTTTGAAGCGTGGACGCCAGTCTGCGTGGAGCCAACCTTGAAATACCACCCTTTAATGTTTGATGTTCTAACGTAGGCCCGTGATCCGGGCTGCGGACAGTGTCTGGTGGGTAGTTTGACTGGGGCGGTCTCCTCCCAAAGAGTAACGGAGGAGCACGAAGGTTGGCTAATCCTGGTCGGACATCAGGAGGTTAGTGCAATGGCATAAGCCAGCTTGACTGCGAGAGTGACGGCTCGAGCAGGTGCGAAAGCAGGTCATAGTGATCCGGTGGTTCTGAATGGAAGGGCCATCGCTCAACGGATAAAAGGTACTCCGGGGATAACAGGCTGATACCGCCCAAGAGTTCATATCGACGGCGGTGTTTGGCACCTCGATGTCGGCTCATCACATCCTGGGGCTGAAGTAGGTCCCAAGGGTACGGCTGTTCGCCGTTTAAAGTGGTACGCGAGCTGGGTTTAGAACGTCGTGAGACAGTTCGGTCCCTATCTGCCGTGGGCGCTGGAGAATTGAGGGGGGTTGCTCCTAGTACGAGAGGACCGGAGTGAACGCACCGCTGGTGTTCGGGTTGTCATGCCAATGGCATTGCCCGGTAGCTAAGTGCGGAAAAGATAAGTGCTGAAAGCATCTAAGCACGAAACTTGCCCCGAGATGAGTTCTCCCTGACTCCTTGAGAGTCCTGAAGGGACGTTGAAGACTACGACGTTGATAGGCCGGATGTGTAAGTGCAGCGATGCATTGAGCTAACCGGTACTAATGACCCGTGAGGCTTAACCTTACAACGCCAGAGGCGTTTTTGA
>NZ_VWXF01000022.1:0-3740 GCF_011752615.1 Candidatus Pantoea multigeneris | reverse complement strand
AGTTATCTCCACAGGAAACTTTAGTTATCTCCACAGGAAACCAAAGTTATCTCCACAGGAAACTTTAAGGTGGAAGGAATTCCGCTTCGAGTGGAAAAAGTTGAAAAAAAATCAACACACACACTTGATTTTAAAAATCAATAAGATATAACGTGTTTATACCTAAGAAACTTAGTTTATTAAAAAAGGAGAAATATATGGCACAAGTTAGAAAAAATAAGGTTATTGATTTGGAAGATAACGGACTAATAGATGAGTTTACGAAAGAACGCATTAAAAATCTTCGTAAAGAAAACGATGTTAAGATCACAACGATTATACAAGAAGATAATAAAGTTTCTTTGAAAAGTCAGTTTGTAATAACGTTTTTAGATAATTTTGATGCATTGATTAATCTGGGTTTAAACAATACAGAAATGAAAGTGATTTCATATATTTTGAAAAAGATGGAATTTGGAAACTTATTAAATTTAAATCAGGTATCAATTTGTAAAGCACTTGATTTAAAAAAATCAAACGTCTCTAAGATTTTCACAAACCTATACAAGAAAAAAGTATTAGTCAAAGACAGTGATGGTAACACATACGTGAATGCTAACCTTTTCGCAAAAGGCTTAAAACATAAAATGAATTCAGATAGCGAAAACGGTAAGAATCTAATTAAATCGCAAGCAGAATCCGATTGCTTTACAAAATCATTTTAAAAAAGGAGAAAACACAATGGTAGAATTAATTTTCGAAACAGAAGCAGAAAGAAAAATAAGAGAGGGTGAAGTAGAATTTGATTTTGATGATGAGGATTTATTACGCCTTCATCAATATCACATGGATGAAGATTTCCACGCTGAATAAGCCGCATAGCGGCTTGTTGGATCAATCATTGTATTTTCTACGAATGTATAATGATTGATTTAAAAAGGACTATGCTATGAGTTTTGAATTTCGTTGTTCATATTTAGTTAAAGATTCCGACTTAAAGGATTATATTGTTGAGAAAAAAATAGACAAGATTCCAACAATTGATGTTAAGTATCAGAAAAAAATTATTGAGTTTATATGTAGCAAAAATAATTCTATTTGGGATTATGAATACTGTTTTCTAAAAGACTCAATAAAAGAAAATGGATTAAGTACGTTTGAAGAAAAGTTTTTATTAGCATTTATCGAAGTTAAAGAGATAAAAGAAAAAGAATTATTTATCGAGACTTATATACAATGCAAAAGTAAATAATATAATAAAACCGCACATGCGGTTTTATTTTGGCCTAAATTTTGGCGAAGGTCGTGAATATTGTTTCTGTTTTTCTTTTTCGTCTTCTGGTCGCATAGATATTTCTGCGACACCGAAAGCGGGCACGTTCTCACGTATGCGAGCTGCTGACGCTTGTTTAGCTTCGTTATCGAGTTTAGCGCGTTCGCGCACGCTCTGGCCAAGTATGTTTTTCACCTGGGGCATGAGGCCCAGATCTTCAAGCGAGTTGACTAACGTTTGTGCTGCAAGCATCTTTTCGTTCTGTGCTTGTAGTCTGCTGTTGTTACGCATTAGTTCACGCATCCTGTTGTTTTGAGCTTTTAAGCCTGTTGCAAGCGTAGCTCTACGCACTTCCAGAGGGTTAACGACTTCTTGCCTTAGGTTGTGGTTATGAGTTGCTAACATGCTCTTGTTGAGCTTGTCAGCAACGGCAATTGAGATCGTGCCGGTGTTCTTCCCAAACCAGTTCTTTTCCTCATATTTTTCATATGGAAATTTATACTTTCTATCGAGTTTAATATCTTCTGTTCTCTCGTTTTTCGAGTCTTCTAAAATTCCGTAGAAGGATTTTATATCTTGATGATGAACGTTACTTTTTCTTTGCCCTCTCTCTAACCCAAAATGATCCAGATGTCGCGCATACGCGCTTTGTAAGCGTACTAGATTGTGTTTTCCTGATAAGTTTTTATGGTCTTTCATGCAGAGTCTAGGTCCAGTCGTGTCTCGCACGATTGGACACACACAAGCGTGGATATGAATTGTACTTTCGTCGTAGTGAACAACAGCTTGAAGAAGATCCTCATTATATTTTTCTTTTAGAAAATGAATGTTGGCTCTTTCCCAATCTTCAATTTCCATTTTAGTAGCTGTCTTGAAAAACTCTGGGGTAGCAGTTAGTAAAATCTCTGCCAATACAACAGCGTCTTTTCTAAATTTCTCTATACCGTTTTTAGAAAGATGATTCTTTAAATCACCTTTTAAATCTTTGCTACCAACCAAAATTCTATTTTGGTCCTTTTTTTCCGGATCTGCGTTGAACGTCTCTCTTAACCTTAGATTGTGGAACGCTACCGCGTTCACCTTTCCCATTTTTATTTTTCCTATTCGTAATATCGCGTAGTTTTTCGTTGAGTTGCTTGTCATATTCTTCTTTCTCCAATGCGTATAAAATTTCTTCCTGATTGTGAACTGTTATTAAAGAAAAGCCGAGTTCCTCAGCTTTCTTTAACATCTTCTTATGTAGATCTCTTGTATCGTATTTATTTAAAATGCTCATTAGTCTGAAATCTCCAACAAAATTATTTTTTCAATTTGTTCTAATGAGTATTTTAAAACAAGTCTAATATCTCCAAGATCGTTGACTCTTTCTGCAACGTTTTTTTTCTTCGATACTTTCAATAATGTTCTTTGTAAGCTGTTTAATACTTCACATTCTACTGCTGTTGCTTTTTTCATAATTCATTCCTTCTTTTGATTTTGGTTTTGGTTTTAAAGGCCCCGCCAGGCTCACACTTTGCATAGCAAAGTACAGTGAGTGTACTTTTACGTTTTTCTACCTTATAACTTTGTTATAACTCGAGTAGAAAAAAAGTAAATAGTATTGCTGAAAATAATAGAAAAACTAAAACGTTCTACTCTCGTGCATATTACGCAAGCGAAATAAGCACACAGCAAAATATTAATTTGTTTTCGCTTGCGTCAATCGCTCACACGCTCAAAATAAATTTTGAACGTATTCCCGATTATCAAAATTAAAACCGAACACACTCAAAACCTCGAGATAGATAGCTGTCTTGATTTATCGCATTCGCTCAAAATCGCCGGCTCTCGCCCCCAGGCTACGCCAAAACCAAGATCTTGGGGGCTACGCCCAGGCATCGAACACACTCACTTTGAAGCTATGGCCATTTAGTCAACTGACCTAAATTCTATAACTTTGTTATAGCCTGGCGCTCGCGCTGCTCCCTTGCCCCGATCCGGGGAAAAGGGCAGGGGATAAGGGGAACGACTCGTTAGAGCATTGGTTTTAGTGAGCGAAGCGATACCAGCCCACGGCAAGAATTCCGTTTTTCTGAGAAAACTAACCATGTGACGACGCTACGCGAAATCTATCGCTTTAAACGAGCTGTAACGCATCGTGACGCACGCTACAAAACCGTTGCATTGTTTAGCATCCAAAACGCTGAACAGCTTCAAAACTCGTTTTGAGGCTGTGAAGGGTTGACCAACCAGAGCGAAGCGGCGGGCGGTAGTGATTTTGACCCTTTCTTATGTTTCTTTATTCTTTACTTCTTAAGGGGGGGTTAACATATTGATATTACTGAATAAAATCAAAAAAAAGTTATCTCCACAGGAAACTTTAGTTATCTCCACAGGAAACTTTAGTTATCTCCACAGGAAACCAAAGTTATCTCCACAGGAAACTTTAAGGTGGAAGGAATTCCGCTTCGAGTGGAAAAAGTTGAAAAAAAATCAACACACACACTTG
>NZ_VWXF01000021.1:0-11147 GCF_011752615.1 Candidatus Pantoea multigeneris | reverse complement strand
GGAACTGCCAGGCATCAAATAAGCGAAGACCCCTGTCGAAAGACAGGGGTTTTTTGCGTTTGCGGCACTTAAAATCCCCACTATCTGAGATATAAACCAGCTGCAAAGTACAACAGAGAGGGGGATACAGCGTAAATCCACCTCCCAACCTGATCGGGATCGGGTAAACTGGTCCTCCGATTATTCAGTAAAGGCTTAATCATGTCTTGCCACACACACTCTTCACTTCAGCCCTGGAATACGTTTAATTTGAATGCGCGAGCTGCGCAAATTAGCGTCATAAATGACAGGGAAACATTGTGCCAGCTGTGGCAGGAAAGCAGAGTTGCTCAGCAACCCGTTTTAATTCTGGGTGAAGGAAGTAATGTATTATTCCTCGAAGATTTTTCCGGACATGTACTGATTAATCGTATTCAAGGGATTGAGATCAGCGAGACGGAAGAAAACTGGCATTTGCACATTGGTGCCGGTGAAAA
The DNA here is from genome assembly GCF_011752615.1 of Candidatus Pantoea multigeneris. NCBI lineage: Bacteria > Pseudomonadati > Pseudomonadota > Gammaproteobacteria > Enterobacterales > Erwiniaceae > Pantoea > Candidatus Pantoea multigeneris. The sequence goes on along the minus strand of NZ_VWXF01000021.1, from coordinate 10,671 downwards.
CTGGCACCAGCTGGTTGAACATACTTTGAAAACAGGTATTGCTGGTCTGGAAAACCTTGCATTAATACCCGGTTGTGCGGGGTCTGCACCTATCCAAAATATTGGCGCGTATGGTATCGAGTTCAATCGTGTCTGTGAATATGTTGATATTGTTGAACTGAGTACGGGTAATACCATGCGCATGAGCTCTGCGGAGTGCGAATTTGGCTATCGCGACAGTATTTTTAAACATCGCTATCAGGAAGGCTATGCGATCGTTGCTGTAGGGTTGATCCTGGCAAAAAAATGGAAACCGATCCTGTCATATGGTGATCTGACTAAATTAGATCCCGCATCAGTCACTCCTCAGCATGTTTTTGATGCTGTTTGCCATATGAGGCGGAGTAAACTTCCAGACCCTAAAGTCACTGGCAATGCCGGGAGTTTTTTCAAAAATCCCGTTATTGACGCTGAAAAGGCGCAAGCATTGCTGCAGTATTATCCCTCAATGCCACATTATCCCCAGGCAGACGGCAGTATGAAACTCGCTGCCGGTTGGCTCATTGATCAATGTCACTTAAAAGGGCTGCGTGAAGGAGGGGCTATGGTCCATCAGCAGCAAGCATTGGTATTGATTAATGTTGAAGATGCCACTGGAAATGATGTCGTTAGATTGGCTCATGAAGTACGTACCCAGGTTGGAAATAAGTTTGATATCTGGCTTGAACCTGAAGTTCGCTTTATTTGTGCGACGGGTGAAGTTAATGCTGTAGAGGTGATTGCGTGAAAGATACTAGCGTACCGTTAAAGCTGGTCAGTATTCTGGCAGATGGGCAATTCCATTCAGGGGAACAACTGGGAGAACTGCTGGGAATGAGCAGGGCTGCTATCAATAAGCACATGCAGACGCTAAAAGAGTGGGGGCTTGAGTTTTTAACGGTCACCGGTAAAGGATATAGCCTCACATCTCCTATTGAGCTGCTTAATGAGGCAATGATTCTGCCAAAAGTGCCGGAAAAGAATCTTGATGTTGTGCCGGTATTGGGGTCAACAAACCAGTATTTGCTGGATAATATGCATCGGCTGGCATCTGGTTTTGCCTGTGTTGCTGAATATCAGAATGCAGGGAGAGGCCGCAGAGGTAGGGTCTGGGTATCACCATTTGGGGCAAATCTGTATCTTTCAATGTACTGGAAGTTGGAAGAAGGCCCGGCTGCTGCAATGGGGCTGAGTCTGGTGATTGGTATCGTGGTTGCTGAAGTCTTGCAGTCTCTTGGCGCTGAAGGTATCAAAGTTAAATGGCCGAATGACCTTTATCTGAATGATAAAAAACTGGCGGGCATTCTGGTTGAACTGACAGGCAAAACCGGGGATGCAGCACATATCGTGTTAGGCGCGGGTATCAATCTTGCCATGAGCCAACCAGCAGCAGCAGCAATTGATCAACAATGGATCAATCTGCAAGATGCGGGTATCAAGGTCGATCGTAACCAACTCGCTGCTTCTTTGATCAATGAACTTCGTGTGAATTTACGTAAGTTTGAGCAGGAAGGCTTATCCTCATTCACTGAACGCTGGGCAAAGTTTGATAACTACATTAACCGCCCGGTTAAGCTATTAATAGGCGATCGGGTTGTGAACGGCATTGCCCGTGGGATTGACCATCAGGGTGGGCTGTTACTAGAGCATGAAGGTGAAATAAAAGCCTGGGTCGGAGGCGAAATTTCATTACGCCCACAAACTAACCTCTGATTGTAGTACTAAGCCATTTCATAGCCTCGTCACTCAAATGCCAGCGCAGTGTATTTTTTACAGGTGTTGGAGTGACGATTACAATGCCTGCTTTCACCAGCTTGAGCAGTAATCTTCGTGCCTGATAGATACCCATTTCACTAGCTTCCGCTACCTCTCGAGTGCTCACCCATTGCTCCACATTATTCAATGTAGATTCCGCACAGCGGCTCTGTAGCTTTGCCAGTACTTTGCTCTGCAGTGAAAATGTTTTTCCATAGTGAAGTGACTCGGTCTTTTTTTTCTTTAATCGTTTATCTAACGTCTTAACGTTAGAACTCAGCATAAGATGATCCATTCTAAAAACTCTCCCGTAAATAGTTTCTCGCAGTATTTGATTAAGTTTGTGAGTCACCTCGAAAATTCCTTTCCCTATTTATCCACTATAAAAATAAATTCCAGTAATTACATAGTGTTAAGATGCATTCTCAATGCAACTTTAAAAAATAACAAGAACAATCTGTCACTAAATTCTGTTTTTTTCAACATGAAAGGGATTATATACCGCTTGTTGCCATCTCATCGGTGCAATGCTCTAAGTTTGTGAAAATAGCGACTTCTTATGTCGCAACATAAAGCTGCAAGGTTCATTAATAGTGAGATGTTTTGAATTTGTTAATGCAAAAAGAATTCTCTTTTATAACTCGCTGCTTTTTTGTAAAAATGTGCTCGCTGAAAAACACTGTGTAATGATGAGGGGGTAAAATTCCGCCATGAATTTTCTTTCATACCCATGATATATACATGTTAGCTAGCTAAGTGTTAGCGAATTAAATATTTCATTGGGCGTTACTAGTGGAATTTTTCAGTGTACCCGTTTAAGTAAGTCATAAAATATTATACTTATCAGGATGAATAGATAATGAATTTGAATGCAAAGATGATGGCATTATTGGTTGCAATGGGTATCTCTGGTGCTGCTAATGCAGCGAATACAGGAAGTGGAACAGTGACGTTTACAGGTGCTATCATTGATGCGCCTTGTTCTATTAACCCAAACTCTGTAGATCAAACGGTGAACCTTGGTCAGATTTCCAATGCGGAACTTGCAACTGACAAGAATACCGGGACATCTACGCCACAGCCTTTCTATATCAAGCTGGAAAATTGCACCACAGCGACATTGAAATCGGTTCAGTCCACGTTTACGGGGCCTAAATCGCTTTGGGATGCTGATAGCCTTGGTATTAATGGTAGTGCTGAAGGTGCAAGCATCATATTAAAAGATGGTTCGGGTACAAAGATTAAGCTTGGTGAGAAAACGACTGCACAGGCTTTACAGGATGGAAATAACACATTGAGTTATTCTGCATACCTGCAAGGTGGTGGTAGTCTGGCTGTGATCAAGCCTGGTAACTTCCAGACAGTATCTAATTTTACACTGTCTTATCAATAAAATAAGAATCCATGCGGCGATGTGCCGCATGGATCCTAAAAATGACTGGCACCAATTTAACCTGGGAAATAAAAATGGGGCATGCCGTTACTGCTCATGCTTTATTAATTATAAAAATAATTTTTCTGCTTGCTGTTTTTACTAAAAATAATATCTCTGCTAAGGAAATTGAGTTCAACATGGATGTGCTAGATGTTAAAGACAAGGAAAATATTGATCTCAGCGTGTTCTCATCTGCAGGATTCATATTGCCAGGTGAGTACATGATGGTAGTACAGATAAATACAGTTGAATTGCCTGAACAGGTTGTCCACTATTTTTCTCCTGATCATGCAGGCCAGCAGAGCATACCCTGTATTACACCTGCTTTAGTTGAGCAGTTTGGCCTTAAAAGCGCTATCAAGAAAACATTGTCCTGGCAGCAAGGAGAACAGTGCCTCGAGTTTGAGAGCATACCCGGCGTTGTTGCTGTTGGTAGCCTCGCAACAAGCAAACTGACTGTCTCAGTCCCGAGAATGTATCTTGAGTATCACTCTAATGAATGGGATCCCCCTTCAAGGTGGGATGAAGGCATTAGCGGTATTTTGGCTGATTATAATCTCAATTTTAATTCTTCCCATCCTGACCAGGCGAAACCGTCCTATATGCTGGGGGGAAATGGTGTGGTAGGACTTAATACCGGACCATGGCGAGTGCGAGCTGAATGGCAAGGCCGAATTGATCATACCACTGGGAATAACAAGAACAGCGATCAGCAATTCGTCTGGACGCGTTACTACATGAGTCGAGCCGTTCCTGACTGGCATTCTCGCTTCGAGTTGGGTGAAATGGTCACTACATCCTCGCTATTCGAAAATTTTCGTTTCCTCGGTTTTAATCTACGTACTGACCAATCGATGTTACCTCCGGGACTGCGGGGCTATGCTCCCGAGGTCTCAGGCGTTGCAAAAACGAATGCACGGGTGGTTCTCCGCCAGCAGGGACGGATCATTTATGAAACTCAGGTTGCCGCAGGTGCATTTCATATACAGGAACTGAATGAAGCGGTCAGTGGCAGGATTCATGTCCAGATTGAGGAGTCTGATGGTAGCAGGCAGGATTATGAAGTTGACACTGCCAGTGTGCCTTATCTGACAAGGCCGGGGCAGGTGCGTTACAACTTTGCATCTGGCCAAATATCGACCTTCGGGCATCAAGTCGATGGGCCAGAGTTTGCGGCCGCCGATATTTCCTGGGGCATCAATAACGGATGGTCAGCTTACTCTGGCAGTGTACTGAGTAAAGATTATCAGTCTGTGACCTTAGGATTTGGCCGTGACTTACTGATGTTTGGGGCGCTATCCTTCGATACCACCCAATCCAATGCATCGATCCCGATGGCAGGGAGGTTAAAGGGCAGCTCCTATCGCTTAAGCTATGCAAAACGTTTCGAAGATTACAGCAGCCAGATCAACTTCGCCGGATACCGTTTCTCAGAGGAAAATTTCCTCTCCACAACAGACTATCTCAGGTCCATTAGAACAGGAGATGTCCGCCATAACAGCAAGCAACTCTATACAGTGACGTTTAATAAGCAGTTTGAGCGCTGGAACATGAGCTCATTCCTGAACTGGTCACATCAAACCTACTGGGATCGTGAAGCAACCGATCGCTATGAGATCAGCGCAGCACACCATTTTGACTTTGCCAAACTGAGAAACGTGAGCGCTTCTCTTTCCGCCTATCGCAGCTTGTATGACAAAAAAGAAGAAAACGGCATTTATGTTTCGCTCTCACTGCCTTGGGGGAAAAACTCTGCTGTCAGCTATAACGCCGCGAGCACGGATGGGAAAGGTGATCAGCGAGCCAGCTTTGTTTCCAGGAACAACGCAAGAGACAATTATCAGGTGTCTGTGGGGCAGTCATCTCCGGGAGGCTATCTATCTGGGTATTACAGCCATGAAGGTGATAAGTCTCTGATCACCGCTAATGCCAGCTACCAGCAAGCAAAATACAGTGCATTTGGGTTGTCAGCTCAGGGAGGGCTAACGCTGACTTCACAAGGCGGTGCTTTACACCGAACATCACTCCCGGGCAGTGCAAGATTGCTGGTTGATACTGATGGCGTTGCTGATGTTCCAGTCCGGAGTTTTGGTAGTAATACGAATAGCAACGTTTGGGGTAAAGCGGTGATATCCGATATTAACCACTACCACCGTTCGAGAGCGCGGGTTGATCTGGATGCGCTCAATGACAATACGGAAGTGATGCGATCGGTTGTGCAGGCCACATTAACCGAAGGTGCCATTGGTTATCGAAAATTTACCGTTTTGTCAGGCAGTAAGGGCATGGCGGTATTGCGTATGGTGAATGGTGAATATCCGCCGTTTGGTGCTCAGGTGCGTAACAACCGTCAGCAGCAGACTGGCATGATTGCCGAACAGGGAACGGTTTACTTAAGTGGATTACGACCCGGTGAAATTATGTATGTCGAGTGGAATGGTGATGTTGGTTGCTCAATAACGATTCCAGGCAACCTGCCTGCATTGAACCAAGATTCGCTTTTTTTACCTTGCCTGCTCCCTGATGAGGGGATGAAGCATAGGGCAGAGCATTTTATGATTCAGGAAGGATAACTCAATGAATAAGCAACAGAAGATCGTTATTGTCTTTGCCTTTATAAGTTGCCCCACGGTGCAAGCTGCTGTTTCCCTTGATCGTACCCGGGTTATCTATAATGAAGGCGAAAAGTCTGTAAGCCTGAGCATTAGTAATGAAAATCCACAGTTGCCCTATCTTGCTCAAGGCTGGATTGAAGATCAGCAAGGAAATAAAATTACCTCTCCTCTTACTGTTTTGCCGCCGCTTCAACGTGTTGAACCCGGAGAGAAGAGCCAGATAAAAGTCCAGGCGCTACAAGGCGCTGCTTTGCTGGCAAGAGACAGGGAAACACTATTCTATTTCAATTTACGTGAGGTCCCACCTCGCAGCGATCAGCCTAATACACTGCAAATTGCGCTACACACGAGAGTTAAATTGTTTTATCGACCTGCGAGTATTGTGGTGGAGCGGATTGATTTAGTTAAGCCTTGGCAAGAGAGGTTGGTTCTGATCGCCGAAGGTGATAATTATCGTATTCAGAACCCAACGGCTTATTATGTTACCGTAGTGGAGGCAAGTACCAGGAAAGAGGGGCCAAGTATTGAAGGATTTGAGCCTGTTATGATTGCTCCCTTCAGCAGTGAAAAAATGAAAGGTAAAGTAAATGCCTTAGGTAAACAGCCTTTCATTACCTATATCGATGATTATGGTGGACGTCCTGTTTTATCATTCAGTTGTCGGAGTGATAAGTGCTCTGTGACTGACTCTGGTAACAAGCCTGACTAACAGCAATGAAAAAATCCCTGTTATTTCTTCCTCTGATGCTGAGTTGTTATACAGTTGCAGCACCCCAACAGACCGTCGCTATTAAGGTTGGCATTCTGCATCCAACATGTACGGTCAATGATGGGCGTAGCATTGAAATAAACTTTGGTGAAGACATTTATGCAGCATTGATAGATGGCGTAAAATATAAGAAGCCCGTTATTTTTAGCCTCAAATGCCATAACTATACGACAACAGCAATGCGTTTACGATTAACGGGAAGTGTAAGTGCTTTCGACAATACGCTCTTAGCGACAACCAACCATAACCTTGGAGTACGCTTCTTACAGGGCACGGGAGCAACGCCTCTGCCAGTTAATCACTGGATTTCGTTTAACTACCCTACATTGCCGAAGCTTCAGGTGGTACCCGTGCGCCATCAACAAGGTGTATTAAAAGCCGGTGATTTCAGCAGTGCTGCAACTTTAGTCGTGGAGTTCAGATGAAAAATCACTTTTCTGTTTTTGCAGTAATACTTTTTTGCTATGCCCTGGAGGGGACGGCTTCAACAGCATCAACACCCATGAAGTTAAAAGGAAGGATTTTAGATACACCACCCTGCACCATTAATAATGAGAAAGACATCAGTGTGAATTTTGGCAATAAAATAGTTTCAGGAAAAATAAATGGAGAGAATTATCTACAGAACATAACCTATCTTATTGATTGCAGACCGGCACCCGCTCCTTTTGTCCTTTATCTGAATATTAAAGGTACGCCAGAGCCTTATGATGCTTCTGCAATAAAAAGCAGTAAGAAAAATTTAGGAATTCGTATTCTGATTGATGGGAAACCATGGGCGTTGAATACACCGCTAGCTATTCATACCAAGAGGCCATTGTTACAAGCTGTGCCGGTAAAACCGCAGGGAACTGTAGTAAATCCTGGCAACTTTCAGGCAGTGGCAACGTTAGAAGCCTTTTATCTGTAAGGATGTGCAGTGAAAAAACGTGTACTGATTTTACATGGATGGTGCCTGTTAGCTGCCCTGTTTTTTTTCCCCATTCAGGCTATGGCCGGTGCCTATGTACTTCCCATCTCTTATATAGGGCGGGTCGTTACCCAGCAAATTATTGCCTGGGAAGAAAATGACTACGATCTTAACCCGTGCTATGGCTGGCCTACTTGTTACCTCGGGCCTGATGTTCTTTATCCGAGTTCATGGCCAGGTATGTGGGGCTCCTGTGTCGAAAGGAATCACTGTATTCGTATTGAACAATACAAAACCCGAAAGCAGGTACGTGATGCCTGGATCGCGCGGAAAGGGGTGCCCTACAATGCTAACTATCCCGTCGCGACGACAAATGCTACTTGTGTGGGCATTTTTTATGCCGCCTCACCGGTCCACTGGTCAAAACCAAATGCTGGCACAGGCCGGGTATTTCCTGGTTCGGTATGCGGAAAAATGCCTCCTGCGAACCAGTCTTGTCATGTACAACTGCCTGCCGAAATCAATTTTGGTTCGCTGAGTGCCAACAGTATCGCAGGCCAGTACCGGGATGTGACTGGACGCATTTCTTGTAGCCTTGCGGGCAGTGTTGCTCTTTACGGTAAATCATTACTGAACGAACGTAATATCTACCTTGATGGCAACAAGCGCAATCTTTCCGCCAGGCTATTGATCAATAACCGCGATGCCTGGGAAGGAAGCCGCTTTTATCTTCAAGGAAGCCATATTGCTACATCATTTACTCTACGCGCAGTGCTACAGACAACAACGCCCCCTGCAGCGGGAAGCTATAGTGGCAGCGGAGTTGTCTATGTAGCGTATCTGTAGAGGTCAGTTAACGGGGCCGGGCGTTATTTTCGTAGCCGTACGTTATGGACTTCATGCTTGGCGCTTTTCGTCATGATCAAGCTGGCACGTTCGCGTGTCGGCAAGATGTTCTCTTTCAGGTTACGCCAGTTAATTTCACGCCAAAGCCCCTTCGCAATCTCCACCGCTTCTTCTACAGGCAATTGCGCGTAGTGATGGAAGTAGGAATTAGGGTCGGTAAAAGCGCCCTGACGGAATTTCAGGAAGCGGTTGATATACCAGTTTTCCAACATGTCTTCTGGCGCATCGACGTAGATTGAGAAATCGACAAAATCTGACACAAAGACATGATGAGGATCGTGCGGATAGTCCATCCCACTTTGTAATACATTCAGACCTTCAAGAATCAGAATATCGGGCTGATGCACAACTTTATCGCCATCTGGAATCACGTCATAAACCAGATGTGAATAAACAGGAGCGGTAACCTGGCTAGCGCCAGATTTGAGGTCTGCGACGAATTTCACCAGACGGTGCATGTCGTAAGATTGTGGGAAACCTTTCTTACGCATGAGATCACGTTCTTTGAGCACAGCGTTGGGATGCAAAAAACCATCCGTTGTAATCAATTCAACTTTACGGTGCTCTGGCCAGCGGCTGAGTAGAGCCTGCAGGACACGCGCAGTGGTACTTTTTCCTACTGCAACGCTGCCTGCGATACTAATGATATAAGGAATCTTCTGCGCATTAGTGCCAAGAAATTGCTCGAGCACTGCCTGTCTACGCAAGTTGGAACTGATATAGAAATTGAGCAGGCGAGACAGTGGAAGGTAGATTTCAGCCACCTCTTCCAAAGACAGGTCTTCATTAATGCCTTTTAATTGCTCGATTTCATCCCTTGTCAGTGTCATAGGGACAGAGGCGCGCAGTGCAGCCCACTGCTTACGATTGAACTGAAGATAGGGCGTAGTCAGTGGCGTCGTTTTTTTGCTCATAAGTCTGCTTCTGAAAGCAATAACTGCTTATCAACGGTTTGCTCAACAAAGAGAAAGCCTTCCCGGCTTCGCGCTTATCTCAGGAAATTGCCTGGAGATAGTGGGCTGGAGGTTATCACCAGTCAGGCGTTAAAAAGAAGTAAAAAAAGTGAGGTTGTCATCCTTTCGTAATGCCGCCCACATTTTCAGCCTGCAAGGATTACCCATGCCGGAATGGGTGTCATGGGTGGTGAAAATCTCAGCAGATGCGGTGTTTTTTTCCACTATTTCAGAGTTAATTGCGATGTTTTGCACAAATAGTAAGCGAAGAGATAAAAAAGCTAATTTTTTTGTTGCATCCTTCCTCCGGTCTTCCTAGAATGCGCTCCACTTGATGCCGGCTTAGCTCAGTTGGTAGAGCAACTGACTTGTAATCAGTAGGTCACCAGTTCGATTCCGGTAGCCGGCACCATCAAGTAGGCGGGATTCCCGAGCGGCCAAAGGGAGCAGACTGTAAATCTGCCGTCATCGACTTCGAAGGTTCGAATCCTTCTCCCGCCACCATCTCAATCTTGTGATTGAGACAGATAACCAAAAAGGTTATCTGAATTGGTGAGAAGTCACCCCAGGTTCAGGCTGAGCATTGGCACAGTCGGAGTCAGCTAAATCAAACGGCTGGCTCGAATAGTAAAAGCGCACCTTTTATTATTCATAAGCTACAGAAAGAACAGGTAGCCGAGTTCCAGGATGCGGGCATCGTATAATGGCTATTACCTCAGCCTTCCAAGCTGATGATGCGGGTTCGATTCCCGCTGCCCGCTCCAGATGTGCTGATATGGCTCAGTTGGTAGAGCGCACCCTTGGTAAGGGTGAGGTCCCCAGTTCGACTCTGGGTATCAGCACCACTTCCTTTTTCTCCCTCCCTGATTCTCTCTCTGTAAATCTGACAGTCAGGCAATTGCCTGGTTAATGTGATCATATCCTAGATATATCCGTCTTAGAGGGACTAGCGATGGCTAAAGAGCAATTCCAACGTACTAAACTGCACGTAAACGTGGGCACCATCGGTCACGTTGACCACGGTAAAACCACTCTGACTGCAGCTATCACCACTGTTCTGGCTAAAACCTACGGTGGCCAGGCTAAGAAATTCGACCAGATCGATAGCACCCCAGAAGAAAAAGCTCGTGGTATCACCATCAACACCGCACACGTTGAGTATGAAACCCCAACTCGTCACTACGCACACGTTGACTGCCCAGGCCACGCCGACTATGTGAAAAACATGATCACCGGTGCTGCGCAGATGGACGGCGCGATCCTGGTTGTTGCTGCAACTGATGGCCCAATGCCACAGACTCGTGAGCACA
>NZ_VWXF01000020.1:0-13297 GCF_011752615.1 Candidatus Pantoea multigeneris | reverse complement strand
CCGACCATCCAGTCATCAATAAAGTGACGCTGGCCCAGGCCAAAGTTACCGGTGGCCTGCCCATCGTTCAGGCGGATACCGTTCTGGGTAAAGAACAGACGATCGGGACTGTCGTACAGGGGCAACAGCAGGTCAACCGAGCCGGTTTGCGGCGCAAACTTGCTGTTAATGCCAAATTCAACCCGGGCGGTACCGAAGTTTTGTAGCCACTGTTGAAGCTGCTGAGACGCCATACCCGACGCCTGCTGCGCCGCAAAGCCGCCAAAGTTGCCGGACTGCGCCAGCTGTGCAGCCGGGTTCAGGTAGTCGTGAAGTTCTGAAGGGGCCGGAGTCTGCTGTGCAACGGCCGTGATGGCCCATGCCGGCGTCAGCGCCACGCTAACCTGTAAAGCGGCCTGTAACAGCGCAAAACGACGCATCCGGGCAGAGTAGCGCCCGGTGGAGTATGTATTATGAGAAGTAGACATATTTTTTATTCCGGTTAATTGCCACACGCGCAACCGGAGCATTCTTAATTTACTTAAAAAGCAAAGATGCAGGCGTTGTCCTGATCAGCTTCCTTGTCATTCCATTTAACCACCTAACCCAGACTATTCTTTTATATTACCCCATAAAAACCAACCTCAATTTTAATTCACCCTCAAGCATCAACCCATATTATTAAAAAAGAGAAAACCAGATCTGTGAAAATATTTACCAATAGATGACTTAATTAATGAAATTATATTCACCCTCATCCTTATCCTGCAACCGGCAAATCCTTCACGCGCGTCGTATAAGCAGGCGATAACATATCTCGCTTCATTGACCAGGGCTTTTCAATCCTCTGCCCGGCAAACCATGATTTACTGTGGCCCTGGTGATTAATACGATCAATCACTGCCATCAACGCATCGCTATTAGCCTACGATGTAAAGTCATCAAGCGGATGCCAAAAAAAGAAACCCCGCTGGATCGCGGGGTTGTAAGAGGTTATCCGAGGGTAGATGAGGTTACGGCAATCCGCTTTTCACCCAGTTACTGCCATTGGAAGTCATAATGATTCTCTCCGAATTGCGCATAGAGTATCTTTGTCCATCGTACCTTAAGAGGACCATACTCGCAGAGTTACGATCAATCCTGATGCGTTTACCCGCCTGACCGCTGGCTGGAGGCAAGTCAATAAACTCAGCTCGCTGGCTATTGGATGTCCTGATACGCAATCTGTCTGTCGTTGCCAGGGCTGCTTTTAAGATCGCTTCGGTGAAATACATATTCCCGGAAAATTCATACTCAGGCCAGGTAGCACCATCATCCGCTGTCAGGGTCACGGTTCTGTTTTGTACCGCAAAGTCAGCATTGTCGATTTTTACGCTAATCGTCGCCTGGCCCTCGGTGGTTCCCTTCAGCTTTGCGCTGTAAACGCCCTTTTCATTCGTCACGGTTCCGATTGATGTGCCCGTCAGGCCTGTGTGGAAAGTGACGTTCACATTATCAATCGGATGACTGTTGCCGTCCTTCAGCGTAAGCGTCAGAGTGCTCTCTGCTACCCCGTTAGCCATAATCGATGCTGGTGTAACCGCTAATGTTGATTTACTGATATCACCAGCGCCAGGAGTCAGTGTCACTTTCGCACTCGCAACATCAAAGTTGGCACCATTAACAAGTACCGTAACAGTCGTTTCACCGACCTGTAAGCCTGTTATTTCAGCCGTGTAAGTACCATTGCCTTTATCCACAGTGTTATTAATGAAGGAATCTGGCTGAGAACTTCTAAAGCTAACGCTCTGGCCTGCTACCGGATTTTTGTTTATATCTCGCAGTGTGAAGGTAATTACAGCCTTGTCATTGCCATCTGCAATAATCCTCGTCACGTTTGATTCCAGAGTAGAATTGCCCGGCGTCAGGCTGCCAACATCCGCAATCTGTTTAACGCTGGCCAGCGGTAACACCACGTCGTCAAAAGAGGCTGTAATCACCGCGAGGCTTGAGCGCGTGCCCATCGTCAGGATGACTTCATACAGACCTTTGCCTTTCTCCGTGATATCACCCACGCTGGCGGACTTATTCCCGCCCGGAGATGCTGTAGACTGGGCGGTACTGGCCTTGCCTGTCTCTGGCAGTGCATCTTCACGCACGAACACTTTCAGTCTCTTCAGTGCGCCCTCTATCGGTAAATTATCCGCATCCACCAGGAATATACCAATTAGGGTGGTGGATTTTCCATCAGCAACCAACGTGCTGTTATCGGCCGTCACTCTGCTGTTCACAACATTTACGTCAGTACGCCCAACCATGATAGTGGTAGTAGCAGCTGCTGACCGGTTACCACGCGGGTCAACGGCTACCCCGCTCAGGGTATAGCTGTTACCCTCCCCTGGTTTAAACGGGGGTAACGTAAGGGCATATCGGCCATTACCTTCATCGATGACCTTCCCACCTGCTGCCACAATCGCAGCATCATTCCAGATAATCTCCTTCAGGCCGTACTTGCTGTCATGCTGGTAATCTATCTGTTTTATCGCCATGCCCGCACCCTCAATGGCATACAGGCTGAGCCTGGTCAGCTCCTGTTTACGGTACTCCAGCACAATATTGTTGTTACGGTTCACCAGATCCATGCCGTTACCTGCCAGCGTCGCGCCCAGGTTCACCTGATCCGGGTCCAGCTGCGATTCCAGCGAGCGACCAAACTGCCAGTTCATCTGCAGACCAAACAGGCTCTCGTTCTGGTTGCCCCCCGCTTTGTGATCCGCTGACAGGGAGAACATGGGCACGGGCGTCCAGCTCAGGCCAGCGGTCACCGCCATCGGATTTTTTTGCCGCTTATCCTTGCCGAACAACGCCACTTCGCTGCCATAGTACTGCTCATACATCAGGCGGGCGCTCAACGAAGGGTAATCCACCAGCCAGCCTTCGGCCCGCAGATCAAACCCGTTGGCAGGCCGGGCCTGATAGTCGGTCACATTGTCGGCATTTTTCCAGTCCGAAATGCGCATGTAGCCGTTAGCGCTGAGCTTAAGGTAGTCACGCCAGGTCTCCAGCCCAATACCAAAACGCTTGTGACCCTGGCTGAAGTTCTCGTCATAAAAGGCGTTATAGCCGACCATCCAGTCATCAATAAAGTGACGCTGGCCCAGGCCAAAGTTACCGGTGGCCTGCCCATCGTTCAGGCGGATACCGTTCTGGGTAAAGAACAGACGTTCGGGACTGTCATACAGGGGAAACAACAGGTCAACCGAGCTGGTTTGAGGCGCAAATTTGCTGTTAATCCCGAACTCAACCCGGGCGGTGCCGAAGTTCTGTAGCCACTGTTGAAGCTGCTGAGACGCCATACCCGATGCCTGCTGTGCCGCAAAGCCTTCAACGTTGCCTGACTGCACCAGCTGTGCAGCCGGGTTCAGGTAGTCGTGCAGTTCTGAGGGGGCCGGCGTCTGCTGCGCAACGGCAGTGATAGCCCATGCCGGCGTCAGCGCCACGCTGGCCTGTAAAGCAGCCTGTAACAGCGCAAAACGACGCATCCGGGCAGAGTAACGCCCGGTGGAGTGCGTATTATGAGAGGTAGACATATTTTTATTCCGGTTAATTGCAACACGCGCAACCGGAGCATTCTTGATTTGCTAAAAGAGCAAAAATACAGGTTCTGTCCTGATCAACGTCCTTCTGAGCCTATTTTCTTATCTAACCAAGACTATTCTTTTATATGCTTGCGGAAAAAATCCGTTCAACCTTCACTTATCTGCAAGCGTCATTATCTATTACCCGAATTAAAATCGAGGACTGTAAAAACATTTACCAACAGAGGTCATTTAATCAATGAATTGATAAACCAACTTATATTCTTCTTCATCCTGCAACCGGTAAATCCTTCACGCGCGTCGTATAAGCAGGCGATAACATTTCTCGCTTCATTGACCAGGGCTTTTCAATCCCTTGCCCGGCAAACCACAATTTGCTGTGGCCCTGATGATTAATACGATCGATCACCGCCATCAACGCATCGCTATTAGCCTGCGGTGTAAAGTCGTCAAACAGATTCAGCTGCGCGACACCCTGGCTGAAGAAATCCCCCAGCATCACGCCGGCTTTCATATAACGTGGGCCATCGCGCCAGATGCAATCCAGCGCACCCAGCGCCGCACGAGTAATGTCACGCGTATCGTTTGAAGGGGTCATGAGTTGTTGGCTGGCGGAGTTGGCATAGTAAGGATGGTGTGGATCGTGCGGGCTGGTACGGATAAATGCGCCGATATAGCGGCAATACTGACGTTCACTTCGCAGTTTTTCCGCCGCGCGCGCGGCATAACTGGCCACCGCTTCACGCATCGCCTGGTAGTCGGTAACACGCTCACCAAACGAGCGTGAGCAAAGAATATTTTGTCGGTCAGGAATGGTTTCATCAAATGCGAGGCAAGGCTCGCCGCGCAGTTCACGCACGGTACGCTCCAGCACCACACCGAAATTTTTTCTTATCAGCGCGGTCGGCGTATCGGCCAGATCCAACGCAGTATGAATACCCATCAGTTGCAGTTTTTTTGACAGGCGGCGCCCGACACCCCACACCTCCTCCACGCTGACCAACTGCATCAGTTTGCGTTGCCGCAGTGGTGCTGAAAGGTCCATCACATTGTCCGCTTTGGTCCAGCGCTTCGCGGCCCAGTTCGCCAGCTTGGCAAGCGTCTTGGTTGGCGCAATGCCCACGCCAACGCGCAGATGTGTTTCTTTATAAATCCTGTCGCGGATCTCGCAGCCAAACTGTTGCAGCGGCATACAGCCACTGATGCCGCTGGCATCAATAAAGGCCTCATCAATGGAATACTCATCGACGCGTGGCGCGATCAGCGTCAAAGTCTCCATCACTCGTCGTGACATGTCACCATACAGTGCATAGTTGGAGGAGAACACCACCACCTTGTGCTGCATCAATGCTTCACGCTGCTTAAAATAAGGGGCTCCCATTTTCAGGCCCAGTGCTTTTGCCTCACGACTCAGCGAGATAATGCAGCCATCGTTGTTTGACAGCACCACAATCGGCTGGCCGCGTAAATCGGGGCGAAACACCGTCTCACAGCTCGCATAAAAAGCGTTCACATCAACCAGTGCGTACATAGGATCACCAAAAAAATACTGTATATAAAAACAGTATAATTAGGCGAGCAAGAAAAGCGAAGTGATGATGAAAGAAAAACAGGCGGCGGGTGTGCTCTCCCCTGACTGATACGGGAGAGCCAGAGGCAGTGGCGAACTAGCCGCCTTGCTGTGCAGCCTGCTTCATGGTGCTGGCCCGCTGTGAGGTTTCATACACGTACTGCAGCATCGGTTCCAGATCGGCGTCTGGCCCGGAGGTGATAATCTTTTTGCGCAACCACTCGATTTCACTATTGATATCAGAGTGAAAGAGGTTGTTATTCTGCGCATTGCGTAACCATTTCATCAGGAAGTTATTTTTTCCCCGGACGTTCGCAGACGCATTTTTTTTGTTATTCATTTTCACGGCGACCAGCACGCAGTAATAGAAATGAACACGCTGGCTGTAAGAATTGTACATGCTGTTTTTCACTCTCGTGGGCATCCATGTATGACATAAACCAGAGCCAATTTTACCTCTTCAGCGTTTTAATGACATGCCGTACAACGCCAAAAATTTCAAACTGGTCGCTATCAGAGATGCGGATAATCGCATGAGCGGCATTCATCGGTTTCAAGTGCAGATAAGGCCGCAGCATCAGCTGTTTAACCGTAAACTCCCCCCCTAAGGCGGCCACTACCGTATCACCATGTTCGGCATTAAGCGAGCTATCTACCACCAGCATGTCACCTGCACTGATTCCCGCTTCAATCATTGAATCACCACTGACTTTAATAAAGTAGGTGGCACTGGGATGACTCACCAGCAGATCATTCAGATCAATACGCTGCTCAATATAATCCTGAGCCGGTGAGGGAAAGCCACAGGGTACGCGGCTGATAAACAGCGGCAGCGCAAAAAAAGTCGCGCTGTCAGCTGGACGATAAATCTCCATCGGTATGGGCCTTGAAAATAGCTGTATATAAATACAGTAATCGCAATTAAGGGGGATGATCAAGGCCACGATCGCCGGGATTTTGTAAAGCGGTTGGTAATTAAGGAAATTTATTTCTCTGCGATCCCGCTGAGTCAGGGGATCGCAGAGGGATTACACGCGGCTGAGTTCCGGCTGCGCTTCCCACTCAGGCTGATTCACAATCTGCATGACGCTTTTGCACATCTGCTCGGGCGTGGCTGCACGATAGCAGTAATCACCATCCTGTAGGTTGTCATTGTTGTAATATTCAGCGATGACAAACCAGCGCACCGCACCGTTATGCCATACGCTGCGATCGGCCGAACCATCTCCCACGATCATCGCAGGCGTGGTGATCTTGTTTTGCCGCCGCAGTGCCCCGACGATCGCGGTTTTGCTCTTCTTCGATGACCAGAGTGGCGAAGGACGCAGCCCGATCACGCGGTTGCCCCACCAGAGAAAACGGTTACCCACCACGTTTTCTGGCGGAATGCCCCATATTGCCGCAATCGGTTTGATCCACTCTTCATAACCGCCGGAAATAATCAGAATATTGGCCCCGGCACGTCTCAGGTCTTCAAACAGGGTGCGGAAAGCGGGCAGTAAGCGATCTTTGTTGCGTTCTACATAGGTATCAATATGCGAACGCGTGACGCGACGTGCCATTTTCAACATAAAGAGATATTCCCCTGCACTGGCTTTGCCAATCAGGGTTCTGGGTGCAATATCCGCCAACTGCTGCATGATCTGCTCGCGCTGTGGGTCCTCCTCCAGCGCGATTTTTAATACCTCTACCGTGCTTTCTTCGGGAATCAGGGTAAAGTCAAAATCAAAAATGACATCCATTAGGCTTTACTCCCATCGCGATAGGCATATTTGTCTTCACGGGTGAAATGCGTCGCCGGGATAGCCAGCTGTGTTGCAATCGCCTGCTGGACACGATCCGCGTACTCTTGCTGACCACCGGATTTCGCGGCAGATTCATAGCCCGGAATAGCCGGAAGATAGTGCATATCAAAACGGATAGTTGGGCTTATCAATAAGCGAATAAAGCGCATCACGCCATTGCCATAGAAAGGATGAGCAGAGAGGCCAAACGGCAAATGAATCGAGATGGCCACGGGCACTACCGGGCGTCCACGGACCAGGAAATCGGGGCGGAAACGGTACAAACCACGTCCATTGTTGATCGTCGCTTCTGGGGTGACATACAGCGCCGTACCCGAAGGGGACTTTTTCCATTCGCGAAACTTCGCCATCATCTGTTTCAGATCGGCCACCAGCCAATAGCTCGCGCCCGATCCCTTAAACAGCAGGAATCCGCTGATTTTTCCCGCCACACCACCAACGCTGTCTACCATCAGCGTGGCATAAGGCATGCCTAAAGCCGTGAAGTGATCGAACACGCTGATGTGATTCGACGCCACCACACAGCCATCGGTATGTTGCCCTACTTGTTCTGGCGTCATATTGACGCGCACGTTGATCCCGATCATCCGCAGAAAAATACGATAACCTCTTTTCTTCACACGGGTCGGAAATGCCTGCATAACAAACGAGTAAATAACAAGCGCTAAAATTCTCAGCAAACCAACAATAATGCCAAATGGCAACCACAGTGCCCACAAAATGGGTTTGCGACTTTCCCCTGAGAACAAGGGTTGGTCGCAAATCCAGGTAATATCATCTTGCTTCATTCAAACCAACCCTTAATCTTTACTGCTAACGGCAAATCGTTTGTAATCCAGGAGCTTTTCAATTTTCGCTTCGTTCGATTCGCGAACAGATTCAAAAAGAGCTTTGGTATAAATAATGCGCTGATGCGGACCAAATTCAGTATTTAGCACGTCATCTTTCAGGGTTTTCAACTGGAGGTACTTCATGTTCATGTTGATGGCTTTAGCATTTTTCACGTTGGTCAGGGTGTAGACCTCATCCAGACCCAGCTCATCGAAGGCGTGCGTTAAGGCCAGATGACCAGAGATGAACGGGAACGGCGTGCCCCACCACTGGGTGTCATAACGCATACCGAAGTTGATGCCGTACTCTTTTTTCTCAAAACCGGCAAAGCCCATAAAGTGCTTTTCTTCGCCGTTGGTCGCGGCCCAGCGAGAGAAGCCAAACATCTGTTGTGAAGCACGAAAACGTTCAATTTCCCGCTCGATCACATCCTGAGTCCGTGCCTCACCATTGGAGATATACTTCATTACCTCCTGATTCGCCGCCATCGCCATATAACCAGCAACGTCTTCAGGTTTCCACATTCTAAGGGTGACATTAAAGCCTGAGATAATATTCATCCTTAACTCCTTCATTGGGTTGACGTTCAGCAACAGTAACTACCTGACAGATAACTGCGTGTTGGCAGAGCGCGTGAACCTGGCGGCACCGCTCCATAATCCTTTATTAATCGGGGAAGATAATTCGCTGTGAAAAATATCAAAACCACCCATAAAATTGATGGCGCCTTGATTTTTTCGCAAACGCATCCCTCACCCATCAATGGTGAAAAAGTTCATTTCCGAAGATGTATCTCTTCAGTCAGTGTTACCGCTCAGGTTAAAAATACGGCAGTACCTGGGCAAAAATGGCAATGAGTTGCCCTTCACGCCTGCGAAGGCGTAACCCATAAAGCTTACTGATTCTCTTAACGTAACCGGAATGATTTAGTTAAATCATGCTTAACTCACACAGCAAGGAAAGTAGGTTTTTTTTAACATGTATGAACATACTGAAAAAAGCGTAATATGTAACTAGTTGTTACTGAAAATCACAAAACCCATTTCAATCAATAAGATAGTTCTTATATAGCGTTTTTATATATTTTCTGCAAAATTGACGCAGCTACTTTACAGAATTTTCTTACCACTTTCAGTTTATGGGGTTTTAAGATTAATCTAATAACTGCGTGAAATTACTTTAAAAACCATAATGTAATCTGCTTGTCATCGATCAGAGATAAAGTGGTGAAAAAGCAGGCAAGATCAGTCACAGGCAGGGGTAGAGGCAGAAGTGAATACATTGTCTACAAAGCAGGCAGCGCCAGAAAATTCTGTCGGGATATGACGTGATTTAACGTGATTAAACGCCATTGAGCAGACTGCACGACGCAATTATCTGGCAGAACCCTGGCTTATATTTATCTGCAAGGTCTCTGGAAATGGCAGTTTTACCCCGCATCTCCCGATAATTAAGTGAAAGTTTTTCACATGATTATTTACTGAAAATTAATTTTCACTGACTTCGCTTAGGATAATACTGGGATATCACCGTAAAGTGCCGCATGAGGAAATAAGAATAACCTTGGTTTTTCCAGACTGAAATATCGATTCAGCAAGCTTATTTTCCAGGCAACCTCGCGAATCTACCGCGTTTAAATACCTCACAATGCAAATGGATACCCCAGCGCCTGCATTTTACTCATTACGGTGTACATTCTCATTTTTCTGCTCGTGTAAATAGAGTGCACCCAGATCGCCGCCCAGCCGCCGGTTCTGCTGTAAGGCCGCAGCATCCAACCAGTGACGCTGTTGATCCGTGCACGGGAGCAAAGTGCAATAAGGTAATAGCCAGACAACGTCCTGCGGCAGCCTGAGGGGTAATTGTGCATACCCACTGGCTTTCTGGAAGGGGGTAGCATTTTGTATCCCATCTATCACGTTCTGACTTAACTGGCGCAACGGTCGCAGAGGTAAGCGCACCTGATTCGCGGCGGCAAAGCGGGCAATCATCACGAGGGGTTCTAGCGCATAGTTGTGGTAAGAGAGCGCACGCTGCCTGCGTCGGAGTTCGTTAGGCAGCATCCCCTGTGCATCTGTCTGGCTGGCGGCGATTTGCCAGCGGCCTGTCGCCCACTCAAACAGATCCCGTCGATTCGTCACCACAGCACTGCTCATTACCGCCCAGGCAGCCCAGTAGCTGTGGTTATTGATACGCTGTAAAGGTAGCGATCCCCAGTCTTGCACCACTAAATCTGCCAGCCTGCCGAGCCACGCGTCAATTTGCTGCTGCTGGGTGATGTGCCCAGCCAACGGATGTGATGAGGAGAATCGCAGCCGCAGCCAGTTTGACGATAAGGTGGCAAGTGCCCATTTACGCTCAGAGCGTCCCATATAGTTGGTTTGCAAGCTGCTGAGAGCATCCGCCTGAGCCCACTGGTTTAATCCCGTCAGCAGGCAATTTAACGTCTGCGCGTTGCCCGAACGCATAAAGCGCGTGGTTAACTGGCTGGTGAGTTGTTCCAGTCGGGTAATGCTCTGGGTCTGCTGGCGAAAATCTTGCTCCGCTGTCAGGTTAAGCGTGGCTCGGGCCGCGTCGGAGCCCTGATATTTGCTGGTAAAACGCAGAGCGCCGGTATAGGGCATGGGAAACGCTGGGCAGGTGAAGGGAGACGGGTGTTGCTGATGAACCGGCGCAAAGTAACCCGGTGGCGGCACCAACGGTTCAGCCGCCAGTAACACCGAACTCCACATCACTAGCGTGATTAGCCATTTACACCGCATTGCCCTGCCCCGCGTCTTCAATCTGTGTGCTGTAAACAATAAATAACCTGAAGCTTCTACACTTACTACTGCGCTTCACAGCCCGATCCAGCATCTTGTCTCCGCCCCGTAATAAAGGTAGCAAAAACTTTTGACCGGAAATGTTGATCTTATGGGTTGAAAGAGGCGTCGGATACCCCCATTCTCCAGCCCTTAGTCCGCAATGAGGTGGTTATTATGGCAAATGAATACGCAGTCATCGCCGGTGGTTGTTTCTGGTGTGTAGAAGCCGTGTTTAAAGATATTAAAGGCGTTGAGAGCGTTGAAAGTGGCTACACCGGTGGTGCGCGCCCCAACCCAACTTATGAGCAGGTGTGCAGCGGTGCCACCGGCCATGCGGAAGCGATTCGCGTGGGCTTCGATCCTGAGCAGGTAAGCTATGGCGATCTGCTGGATATTAGCTTTGCTACGCACGATCCAACCCAGTTGAACCGTCAGGGCAACGATATTGGTACTCAGTATCGCTCTGCTATCTTCCCGGCGAATAAAGAACAGAATGCGGAAGCGATCGCCGCGATTGAACGCGCGCAGGCCGATCACAGCGATCCAGTCGTCACCACCATTGAGCCACTGAAAGAGTGGTATCCGGCGGAAGACTATCATCAGGATTACTGGGCTGGTGCCGGTCAGCGTAATGGTTTCTGCCTGGCGGTGATCCCACCGAAGCTGCAAAAGCTGCGCAAGAAGTTTGCCGAAAAGGTGAAAGAGAGTTAAGTATCAGGGCGGCCAATGGCCTCCCGCTGGCAAATACTTTCCCGAAAACGGGCAAGTCGTATAGGGTGATTTCTGCCGGAGGGGCAGCACACTCACCTGACCTTGGTGATGATTTGATGGCTGTTTCTTTGTCGGAGACGAGGCCGTAAATTAGCAGTTCATACTTTACGAATGCCGCACAAATGTGCGGCATTTTTCACAAGTTGTAAAAAATTAGCCCCTCTAATTACTCACTACATGTTTGTGTTTTACTGCTAAAAGCAAAAGTGAAAAGATACGTTAACATCCCTGTTCATATTCTATATCATAGCTAATGAGTGGTAGCAGGTTAATCTATTGGACCTGTGTTTTTATATATCCAGGATTTACCATCAGAGACAAAGTGCCCTGTATTATATTTTATGAAATACTGTTTTCCATTTGCATGAACATAAGTACCAGCAAGTCCCTGAGCCGTCACTCTTATCGCCACTCCCTTTTTGACTTGATTAGCCTGAGGCGGATAAAGATTACGTGTTTCGTTCAAAGTTACAATGGATATATCATCAGTGTTTTTAAAATGTGACTGAAACGCACTTGCATTTAAATTTCCCGGATATTTCAAAGTAAACCGTTTCATAACGACCGGTGGTGCCGCTATTTTTTTCTGACTTCCCTCGATTGCAACATAGATTATTGCACTATTTGACTTTGCCTCCCCAGAGAAACGAGATGCCATCTTAACTGTAGCTTCCCCTCTACTATTGGTTCGTGTCTGCTCTGTCAGGGTAGTTCCAAAAGGATTATCTGACCATTTAACTTCAAGGTTGGGAACTGGATGGCCTAATGCATCCTTAACTATCACGGTATATACCACACTATCTGAGCCATAAGCATTGAACGCAGACTTCGAAGGTTTGATATCTTTAGCAGCAATCTGTGCAGTGGCTTTATCACCGATAAAGGTCGCCTCCACGCTCTGAGGCGTGCCGCTGCCCACTTTGCCGGTCACTTTCACCTTTTCTGCCACGGTGTTGGTAAATTTCAGCAGAGCGATGCCCTTGCTGTCGGTTTTTACCACCAGCGCACCGCCCACGGGCCGCGCCGAACCGCCCAGCGTGAACGTCACGTCCATGTCTGGCACCGGGTTGTTATTGCCATCCAGCACGCGCGCACTTGTCTGCACCTCGCTCTTACCGTTCGCCACTCCCGGGGCAGTATTAACCAGCTTCAGCTCTCCCTTGTTCAGGTTCGCTGACGATCTGTCCACGATAAAGGTCGCCTCCACGCTCTGAGGGGTGCCGCTGCCCACTTTGCCGGTCACTGTCACCTTCTCGGCCACGGTGTTGGTAAATTTCAGCAGGGCGATGCCCTTGCTGTCGGTTTTTACCACCAGCGTACCCCCTACAGGCTTCGCCGCGCCGTTCAGCGTGAACGTCACATCAACGCCCGCCACCGGGTTGTTATTACCATCCAGCACGCGCGCACTGGCCTGCGCCTGACTCGTGCCGTTCGCCACTACCGGGCCGGTATTAACCAGCTTCAGGTCACCCTTGTTCAGGCTCGCTGACGAACTCTCCGCGATAAAGGTCGCCTCCACGCTCTGAGGCGTGCCGCTGCCCACTTTGCCGGTCACTGTCACCTTTTCGGCCACGGTGTTGGTAAATTTCAGCAGCGCGATCCCCTTGCTGTCGGTTTTTACCACCAGCGCGCCTATAGGCCGTGCCGAACCGCCCAGTGTGAACGTCACCGCAACGCCCGGCACCGGGTTGTTATTGCCATCCAGCACGCGCGCACTGGCCTGCGCCTCACTCTTACCGTTCGCCACTACCGGGGCGGTATTAACCAGCGTCAGCTCTCCTTTGTTAAGGCTCGCTGACGCTCGGTCCGCAATCTGTTTAACGCTGGCCAGCGGCAACCTCACGTCGTCCAGAGAGGCTGTAATCACCGCGAGGCTTGAGCGTGTGCCCGTCGTCAGGGTGACTTCATACAGGCCGTTGCCTTTCTCCGTGATAGCACCCAACGAGGCAGACTTCGTCG